>NZ_JBLWIJ010000009.1:0-271 GCF_051365025.1 Arthrobacter sp. R4 | reverse complement strand
CCCGTCCAACATCGTCCACCGCCAAACCGACAAGGTAAAAGATGCCGTGTTCGGAGTGAAGGAGAAAATCATGGGAGCCGCGGACGACGCCACCACCACCCTCCACACCCGCGCCGGGCACACCGGCAACGCACTGGGCCACGCCGGCGAGACCGTCGGCTCCACCCTCGGAGACGCCGGCCAGGCAATCAGCGACGCCCCGGCCCAGGTCAAAACCAAAACCCAGGGCAACCCCCTGGCCGCCGGCCTGATCGCGTTCGGCGCCGGCATG